>NZ_JBUBPD010000001.1:0-2816 GCF_057405065.1 Candidatus Limousia pullorum | reverse complement strand
ATACATACTTGAAATCAAAAAGATATGGACAGATGAACGGAACTACCAAGATGTCGTGTTCTTTGGATGGTCATTGTGTAGTTGTAGATGAGAACGGTGAAGTAATTAAGTGATGTAAATACAGAGGTGCGTGGTATGACTTTAAATTTTGATGATTTGAATTATCGTGAGCAATACGAGATATTGGAACGAGCAAAAGACCTTTTGGCATACCTGTATGATGTTTGTGATGATTTTCCGATGGAAAGCTATATGTCAGGTAGTAAGAGTTTGCAAGACGCAATGTCATTTGTTGACAACAAGTTATTAGAGTTAGATTAAAAGGGGTCAAGGGGTGTCCCCTTGCAAGGGAACTTTTGCGAAGCAAAGGTATACCTTGCTACACCTTTCTACACCTTTACTTAGTCTTAAAGGTTTGTTATAATCTTCTTCAGAAAAAAAGTAAAGGTGTGCAATGGAGGTGAAGTGATGGCTCATGCAGAAAACTATAAGCTTAATGGAGCTGTTGGTGTACTCAGACATAATGAGCGAAAAATTAATGACAATGTTCAAAGTCGTAAGAATGAGTGCATAGACAGTTCACGTACAGGATTAAATTATAACCTTGCTCCAGAACGTTGTAGTAAGGTGCTTAAAGACCACATAAGAAAAGTTTGCGAGGATAATGGTGTTAGGCTCAACAACAGAAAAGACCTTAACATAATGTCATCGTGGGTTATAACTGCTCCGAAGCCTTTGTTGGAACAGTATCCTGATAGACAAAAAGAATTTTTTGAGTGTTGCTATGAATTTTTGTGTGAGAGATATGGGAAAGAGTTTGTATTGAGTTCAATGGTTCATCTCGATGAAACTACCCCACATATGCATTTTGAGTTTATTCCAGTTGGTTATGACAGGAAAAATGATAGACTGACTGTGTCGTCTAAGTTCACAGTAACACGAACTGACCTTAGGACGTTTCATCAAGACCTTGAGAGGTATATCAAGGCTTCGATGAATATTAATTTGCCGATTTTAAATAAAGCTACAGCAGAGGGAAATAAGAGCATTGATGAGTTAAAAAGGCAGTCAGCTACGGAACGATTACAAGAAGCTACTGAAAAGGCGTCTAAAATCGTTTCTGAGGCACAAAACAGGGTAAATGATATTAGAGCCGAACTTGTTGATTTAGAGCCACTACGGGCTGAATATAAGGCAAAAAAGGCTTATATTGCAAAATGTGCTGAAAAAAGTAAGGCTTCAGTTTTTTATCCTGAAGAAGCTAAGGTAACTAAGAGAGGATTTATTCACAAGAAAAAATTTGTAACTGTTCCACTCGAAATGTGGGAAAGTAGATATATTGCTGTTCACGAAAAAGAAATATTGAAGAGTGCAACTAATGCATTTGAAGAAAGTGTTGAAGCTTTTTGCAACGATAATTCTCATCAGAATATAAAAAGCTTAAATGAAGAGATATCTAATTTGAGAAATGATAAATCTATGCTTATAAACGAAAATATCAGGTTAAAAAAAGAGTTGCAAAAGAGTATGGAGAAGCATAAGAAAGTAAAATCGGCAATAATGAGAATGCCATTAGAAATTATAGAGAGGTTCTCCAGAGAGTTAAAAAAAGAAGGTTTGAATTTAACGCAAGCTCCAAAGGTTGATAAGGGCATTGTTAAGAAAAACTAACAGAGCAGTACAGCGGCACGCTGTGTTAGGCTCCTGCGGATATAAATAAAAATTTCGCTTGCGAAATTTCACCAAATTCATGTAGCAGTAACGTTTGCAAAAGAGGTTATCTAAGGTCTTTAGGTGACCTCTTTTTTTGTGTACAGGTCGTTTCCGTATTAACGAAAAAAGCAGGGCAAAAGGGGGGTACTACGACACCCCCCTATGGGTGACGTGTGACGTGTGACAAAAAATGAAAAAACAGTTGACAAATGGAGTAAAACGACGTAAAATGAAGTAGGAGTAAAAAATCAGAAAAAAGGAGAAAAAAGATATGGCAGGAACAAAAATTACTATGTCGCTTTCTGAAAAAACGCTTGAGATGTTGAAAGAAATGGCAGAAAATAAAGGCGTAAAAAAGTCAGCGATTGTAGCTTTAGCATTGGAAGAATTTTATCGAAAGCAGAAAGGGGAGATACCTGAGGAAAAATAAAAAAAAAGAGCTGCACCCCACCGGCGAAAGTTGAGTACAGCCTTTTTTGTTCCAAAAAGTGTATCAAAAGTATAACGTATGGCAAGTCAAAAAGCAAGTGTAAAGAAACGTAATTGGGCTTTTTTTGTTTATCCAACTAAGGAGCAACTTGAAGCTGTTGGTTCTAAGTATGATGGTGCTGATGGGTATGGTTCTGTTCCAGAAGATTGGAGAAAACAGTTACAATTATCTGGACTTCAGTATGCGATTAGTCCTTTGCATGATAAGGACGAATTGGAAGATGGAAGTGGAAAAATCAAGAAACCACACTATCACATTATTGTTGTTTATGGTTCTCCTACTACGTACAGTAATGTGAAAAGTATGACCGATAGGTTAAATTCTCCTGCACCTCAAGCTTTGGAGCAAATTAGAGGGTATTATAGATATTTAACCCATAAGGATAATCCCGAAAAGTATCAGTATGATGATTGTGATATAGTTACTGGTGGAGGATTTGATATATCGGATTTTGTAGAGATAACTAAGTCCGAGGTAAATGCAATAAAGAGTGAACTTTTGGGAATTATTAAAGAGCATAATTTTTTGGAGTACTGTGATTTGATTGACTATGTTCAGGAAAATAAAGACAAAGTTTATTTTGATGTTGCAAGTAGTAATACTATTTTCTTCA